>NZ_CAXXEE010000001.1:0-1731 GCF_963665805.2 Labilibaculum manganireducens
TGACCATTGGGCATCTGAAACATTACGTAAAAACAGACCCGATTGGAATGTGATAGAAGATGACATAAAAAACGTTTCTTTTGCTGACTATAAAGGGAAAATTGATGTTGTTACTGGAGGATTTCCGTGTCAAGCATTTAGTTACGCAGGTAAAAAATTGGGATTAAAAGATGCTCGAGGTACGTTATTTTATGAATTTGCCCGAATTGTTCAAGAAGTGATGCCACCAATATGTGTTGGCGAAAATGTTAGAGGGTTGCTAAATCACGATGGAGGAAAAACAATTGAAGGTATGATTTCTGTTTTAGATGAAATCGGCTATACAGTTATTCCGCCTAAAATTCTAAAAGCTATTTTTTACCACGTACCACAAAAACGAGAAAGAATATTAATCGTAGGTATTAGAAAAGATATATCGCCCGAATTATTTGATTTTCCAAAACCGAGCAAAAAAATATATAATTTAAAAGATGCTTTAAAAAAAGGAGAACTTTATAATTGTGACGTGCCTGAATCGAAAGGCTCACCATACCCACAAAGCAAAAAGGAAGTATTAGAACTTGTTCCTCCAGGCGGATATTGGAGAGATTTACCTATTGATGTTCAAAAATCATATATGGGTAAAAGCTTTTATCTTGGCGGAGGAAAAACTGGGATGGCTCGCAGAATGAGTTGGAATGAACCAAGTTTAACATTAACGTGCAGTCCTGCACAAAAACAAACTGAACGATGCCATCCCGATGAAACACGCCCATTTACAGTAAGAGAATACGCAAGAATACAAACATTTCCAGACGATTGGAATTTCTCAGGTTCAGTTACACAACAATACAAACAAATTGGTAATGCCGTTCCTGTAAATTTAGCTAAAGAGATTGGCTATTCAATCGTTTCATTCTTAAACAAGTACTATAAAGAAACCTAATTTTCAAAATATTATAGCTACTTTTGAATTAAAATCATTCACTAAGTTTATGTTAACAAACAACGAAGCCAAAAGAATCATTCGCGAGACTGTCAAAAGTAGCATTATTTCATTTGCACACAGAGCATTAACAAAGAAAGCAAAATTTCAAATTCTTGATTTAATCATTCCAAAAGAAAGAAAGATTAGGTCAATAGTTGGCGGATTGGAAACATCTCTTGGAACAACTTTATGGGAACCATTAGCGAAAGCACTTGCAATAGAAAACGGTTTTCAAATAATCAATTCCAATTTGGAATGTCCTGTAAATATGCCATCGAACCTCAATAATACTTTGCAAACAATCATTGATGAGAGGAAAAGACGTAGTGGCGTTTACAATGCTGTTTCAAGTCACGAAGAAATCAAGCGAGTATGTCAATCATTCTTGACAAGACCAATTGAAACATTTGAGCAAGCACCTAAAGGGCGTGGAGTTGATATTTGGCTAAAAAAGGACGGGATAAATTACTTTTTTGACACAAAAACCGTTCAACCGAATTTATCTGCACTAGTGAGTTGCACAGAACAAGTTTTAAATTGGTATGCTTATTTCTATTCAAGATATCCCGACAAAAGAGCTGAATCAAGAATTGTATTTCCGTATAATCCACACAATGGAGATTTTTGGGATAAAACAATCGGGAAAGGATTGCCTCTCGAACGAGATAATGAGGCTTGGGTTGAAAATCAGTTTTGGAATTTCTGCTCAGGATTAACAGACACATACGAACTGATTGTAGAAGCATTTACCGAATTGCGAGAAA
>NZ_CAXXEE010000002.1:0-8382 GCF_963665805.2 Labilibaculum manganireducens
ACTACATTAACAATTTGAAACCCCTGGTATATACAACTAAAAGCTCCAGTTATGTTCTGAAAGGACTTTAAATTCAGTATGTTTCATGTCTTTAAACTCACCAATTTTCTGATAAAATCTCAACAAATACAGTCTATTCTGATAGGCTTGCACATTTTAGGTACAAATATTTATCAGTTTTAATCTTTCGAAAATCCTTTACTTCCAACTTGAGTCTTGATACGAATTTTTAGAATCGAATTTCAACAATTTTCAAATATCATTAATTTAGTAAATGATATGCGGATAGATACAAAAATCGGCAAATTACTTGTTAAGGCGGTATAAACAATCAAAATAGCGGTTATTAAGTATTTGATCATTGTGCCGTCACCTGATTCTACCTATTGAATATAATATGAAAAGAAGGCATCAACAGCCAAAAGTAACTATAATTATTATTTTTTGATTTGGAAAAGCCGGACGCTTTCCTATTATATAAATGCTGTCTCAGGAGGATATTCTTATAAAATGAGATTCTTGGAAGATTGGGTAGAAATTGCAATTGAAGATTTCTCAAAAGAAACAGAGTCAGAACTAACAATCAGGAAAAAGATTACAACCGGAAAGTCAGGTGCTTTTGTTGCTCTTGTAGACTGTAAAGGCAAACAAAAATACGATGGATTATTCTATTTGAAAGTAGTCCATAAACCTTCACCCAAATATGCAACTGAAACTGAGCTCCACGAAAGA
The DNA here is from genome assembly GCF_963665805.2 of Labilibaculum manganireducens. Classification (NCBI taxonomy): domain Bacteria; kingdom Pseudomonadati; phylum Bacteroidota; class Bacteroidia; order Marinilabiliales; family Marinifilaceae; genus Labilibaculum; species Labilibaculum manganireducens. The sequence goes on from NZ_CAXXEE010000002.1 coordinate 733, forward strand.
GCGATAAAAATGAGAGCATTCTCGGGTAAGGTACCTGAAATTATCTATAATAAATTAACAGAAAAATATTCCATCCTTTTGTTGCAAATAGCTGGAGGGTCTTGGGTAAACCTAAGGCCTTTTATGCAAACGATCAATCTTTACTACAATGGTTATGTTGAGTTAAGTAATCTTCTATACGTTAACGATTTAACTTTTCAAAATTCATTAAATTCATCCGGATTGCTAAGAAAAATACTAAGCTATAAACTTGACGAAGATCAAGGCGGCAGGATACTATTAAATGCAGAAAGATACATATTGCATGATATTATGACCCATTCTCATATTGGATACTCGGACCGAAATTTCGTTAATCCTTTCTATTATTTTTTTAATTGTGATTCTGTTAAACATCAAGAGATTAGACCTCTGTGTGGCCCAATTCACGGAGATTGTCATGCTGATAATATTTTTTGTAGAGTCAAACCAGATGCTTCTATTAGTGATGTTTGGTTGATAGATTTGTCATTTTTCGAAGAAGATAATATTTTTTTCTATGATTTAGCATACTTTGAGCTCTCTACTTTATTAAGAAAGTTTGATGGAGTAGGTGAAGAGAGGTGGTTGAGACTATTAGATTATATACTGTCTTATAATGAGGATACTTCCAAACAAACGATAATTCTGGATCAAAACGAAAGGGGATGGGCTGAAGATATTATTCTGAGCCGTTTGTATCTGAATGAATTAATAGAAAAAAAACATCCTAATAGGCAAGATGACCTCTATTTCCAAGTTATCTTATGCAATATAGCTGCAGGGCTTTCTTTCCTAAATAAAAAAAAGAGAGAGAAAGAGTCTACCGGAGGTTTAAGCGAGGGACAATATCGCTTAGCGTTTTTATGGGCCTGCCTACATTTAGAAAATTTTATGAAAAAATCAAGTTGTGGAATCCCAAATAATCCCAAATCCATTCCGAATCTTAATTTTCAAAATCCTGATATAAAGCAAAATATTGAAAAAAAATGGGCAGAGTTCGAAATTTTTCATAAAAACGGCTTCAATATTTTAATTTTATCGCAAAATCGTGAATCAAATGAGATCGTTAATGAATTACCTTTATCAATATGGAATCTTGTTATTGATTTGAATCATAAACGAATTGAAAATAATGTCCTAGAGAATTCAAAGCGATCATATACGCAAGCATGGGTTTTGGGAACAATTCCTGATCTTCGATTAATGAATAAAGGCGGATTATGGTATTTTGCAAATGGTCGAGAGGATATTTCAGAGTCCCCTGTTATTAAGGACCCTAAAAAATGGCGTAGAAGATATCATGGCTATTTAACAACATTGCTTAATGATATTGCGGACCAATTGTCCCCACCTATAATCAATGTTCTCTTTTTGGGCAATGAATTGGATCAATCGTATGTTAGATTAGTAGCCGAGAGTATTGATAGTGCATTTGAAAGCGGACTCAATCAAATCATCATTGCTAGTGGAAATTATATAGAACCTCCTGATTTAGTACAGACAAAAAGTATAGATATAAATATAGCAATAGAGCTACTTAATCAGACAAAACAGCCTGATAGTGAAGACTTTCATGATTTTCCCACAATTCCAATAAGGGAAAATCGAAATATTAAATACGGAAAAATTCCTAAAGATCTAATCGGGCGAGTTGAAAAAGACCTAACCATTATTCATAATCTAAAAGCGAGAGAAATCGATAAATCAAGACGATTTGGTACAGATTTCCTACGAGGAATGACTATTGATTGGAGTGAGCTTGATAAAAATATAGATGTTAGAAGGGAACGGTATGAAAAATACTATTTAAGCGAGATTGAAGTAGGTCTAAAAAAATCAACTTTGGCAAGAGTTAACTTGTTGCATGAGCCAAGCGCAGGTGGCAGTACTTTAGGTAGACGTTTAGCTTGGTCATTTATCGATATGTATCCTGTAATATTTTTAGATCAACTTAGTGAACAAACACATACTTATATAAGAGATATTTTTCAGTTCACCTCACTACCCATCTTAATCTTAGCTGAATCTGAAAATATTACCGATAGCGATCTCCAATTATTGATCAACAAGCTTTGGGAAGACAATGTCAGGGCTGTTTTTTTATGGATAGCTAGAGTCTATGGAAATCAATCTGATGATAAAATTTTAAAAAATATTATAGATGACAAAGAAGCATTACATTTTCAGAATATTTTTCTTCAGGAAGTGGATGAAGATGACTTTTTAAGACGAGAAAGGCTGAAAGAGTTAACAACTAACAACTCTTTGATCAATCAAAGAAATTTATTTTTTTACGGACTCACTGCTTTTGATCGAAATTACTTAGGCCTCGAAAAATTAATGAATCAAACTGTTAGAGTAATTGATAGAAAACAAAAAGATTTGCTATCATGTCTATCTTTGGCTAGTTTATATTCAAGCGAAGGCTTTCCAGCCGATGAATTTAAGGAGATAGAAGAAAAATTGGGGATCGACTTTGAAAATTTGGGATTTGATTCTTTATTTATTAGTCGAACAAAAAACTATATAAAAATTTCTCACAAATTAGTTGCAGAAAAATATATTGAAAAATTTTCACGAAACTCAGATAATTGGCGCGCTGATCTTCATTTGTATGTTGATCAATTTTTTAACACAATAAAAAATTTAAAAAACATTAATTCAGAACGAATTCGAAGGCTTATTAAGATTCTATTTGTAACGAGAGATGTGGAGGCCGTGATTAGGTCTGATATCGACTCTGTAGTGTCAAACACACATCGAAGATTTTCTCCATTAATTCAGGATTTAGGTAATACTGAAACTGCAAGAAACACTTTATCCAAAATTAGAAACTTATGGCCTGATGAACATCATTTTTCAATTCATTATGCCCGGCACCTATTATATGAATCTCCAGAAAAATATGATGATGCACTCAAAATAGCTTTATCAATTGATAACGATGCAAAAGATCCTATAGTGTTCCACACAATAGGAATGTGTTATCGAGCAAAAATGGTTCAAAAATTAGATGCGGCAAAAGAAACAAAAAGTTGTATTGACACTATCATTGAGCCTGTCAGACATGACTTTGAGAAGGCGACTGAAAACTTTTTTAAATCTATAGAACATGCGAATTCAGATGAATATGGATTAGTGGCAACTGTACAGACGGTTTCAATTTTTCTTAGATCTTTAATAATGATTACTAACACAAATAATCTTGCTATTTTTCTAAAAAATCACAAAAATAATTTATATCTTGATGCGTTGCATTTAGGGGATGATTGTGTCAATCAACTTGAATCAAATACAAGAAAAAAACTATCGGTTAGAACTGTCACTGTTTGTGCCCAATGGAAAACAATTTATGGAAACTACGACTCTGTCCTTAATGAACTGAATAATATTTCAAAAAAATATGAAGACCCCTGAGGTGGTAGGGTAATTGTGGACACTTCTCTAAGAGTGGGTTAATAATCCACACGGAGGTGTCAAATGAAGAAAGACAGAAAGAAGTATGCACCTGAATTCAAAGAAGAAGCAGTTAAACTGATAACCGAACAGGGATATCAGATTACCGAGGCAGCCCGAAATCTCGGAGTAAATCCAACCATGCTGGGTCGCTGGAAACGTGAGATTGAAGGTAGTGGAGAGAGTGCCACTGGTTTACAAGGAAGTGTGGCAATGAAGGCAGAGTTGAGCCGTCTTCGAAAAGAAAACAACCGTTTGAAGATGGAACGTGAAATCTTAAAAAAGGCAGCAGCCTTCTTCGCGAAAGAAATGAGCTGAAGTATCAATTCGTTGATGCTGAGAGGAAGGCTTACCCAGTAGCTCTGATATGTATTGTCATGCTCATATCCCGGAGTGGATATTATGCCTGGCGTAAATGTAAAAAATCATTGAGGCAGAGGGAAGTAGAGAGACTAATCCCTATTGTTAAAGCGGCTCATCAAGCATCAAGGGGTACCTATGGCGCCCGCCGGATTGCAGAAGAGATAAAAGCATCCGGCAGTCCTTGCGGGCGGTACAAAGCTGGGTCATTGATGAAAATGGCCGGTGTTGCCGCCAAGCAGAAAAAGAAATTTAAAGCGACGACAGACAGCAAACACAATTTGCCAGTTGCACCGAATTTACTGGACAGACAGTTTGAAGTTGTCGAAGCGGACAAGGTTTATGTCTCTGACATTACATACATTTGGACCCACGAAGGGTGGTTGTATTTGGCCGTCGTTATAGACCTTTTTTCACGCCGGGTTGTCGGCTGGTCCCTGAGTAATCGAATGACCACAAAGCTGATCATGGATGCCCTGCACATGGCAATCAGGCGTCGAATGCCTGCCCCTGGCCTGCTATTTCATTCAGACAGGGGAAGTCAGTATTGCAGTAAAAACTTCCAGAAAATGTTGAATACCCTTGGGATGGTTAGCAGCATGAGCCGGAAAGGGAATTGTTGGGACAATGCCGTGGCAGAGAGCTTTTTCGGTAGTTTGAAGACTGAGAGGGTCTTTTTTACAAACTACATGACCCGAGAAGAAGCCCGAAGAGACATCATTGATTACATCGAAATGTTTTACAATTGCAACAGACGTCATTCCTATTTGGGGTATATCAGTCCAAAAGAATTTGAAAAACTGTGGTTTTTAGAAAAAGCCGCTTAACAAAAGTGTCCATTTCTACTTGACCAGGTCACCCTCTGTTAGAAGAGCTATATGTTCAACAATAATGGCTAAATACAATAGAAAATGGGGAACAATCCCTCAAGGTCACATCAAAAAAATTGTAAGTATGATGGAACAAAATATCATTCATCAGGAAATAAAAGTTTCGGATCTACGAAATTGGATTCGAGCATATCGTTTTATTTCAAATTATGACCCACAAATTGCAATAGAAAGAATGCTTGATTGGCACGCAATTATGAATAATCAAATTGAACCTGTTTTCTATTTGTATTCATTATATTTTATTGAATGGATGAACTCCCAAAAAGCTGTAAAAGGATTTTCGATAGAATGTCTAAAGTGGATAAAAAAATGTCAAGATTCTCGCTTTTTTGGACAATCTTCTTGGTCATATGAATGGTTAGCAAAAGATTCTAAGGGGTATAAAATAGTCCATTATTATGATTTAGGATATGATCCTGTAGATCTGATTAAAAGAGGCAGTAACAAAGAGGAATTCAAAAAATTTGGGATTACTAGAATAGAAGGTGTATTAACTGAATATTTAGGGCCTCAAAAAGCCTTTATAGATATAGGGCAAAACTTAAAAGTTTGGTTTGCACCTTTAGATATAATTGCAATAGATCATTTAGGTAAATCTATTTCAATATATTTATCCTTTAGCTACAATGGTCTTAGAGGCTGGGATCCCGTCATAGCAGGTTGACTGCAAAGAAAATGGGGGAAGTAGTCGAGCGGGGGATCAATCTGTTTTTGCCATTCCACTGGGCCGAGCCACACTGGACTTTGGCTATACCACGATTTGAATTACAGAGAATTACCTTCCCAAACACCCTGATTTCGAAATGAAAAAAAGGGGGCACCCATTAAAGGCCGGGTCTGCCTTTGAGACTTTCTAAAATATACCCTAACGTTGCATAAAATGAGCACCATTGAATAAGAAGAAGGCGGTTGGTGTCATTATGGGAACCCATTTTTTCAGAATAATTCAGGACCTCACCAAAAGTGAATTCCTGTGACGAGCTTCAAAAAGTGTAACGCTTATTTTTGAAGCTATTTTGCATATTTGATAGCAATATCAATGAGTTGTAAAGATGTTGTAGGCGGCGCTATTTACAAAATGTTGTAACGGTCAGGAAATATCTAATTTTTAGACTGACATTTCAAATATGGCTCAAAAGTTTTGCCTAGTTTTGTCAATAAAATCATATAGTTAAAAGAAATACGAATTTGAGGCAAAAAAAATGTCCCCAATTGGGGACACCAGCATGGTTCGACAAATTTGAACTATCCCATCAGATAGCATGATATCTTGACAGTAACAAGTACAATTTTAGGTGCGGGGTAATACGGCGGGGTAAGCTGGGTACTTTTTTAAATTTTAGCGGGATAAGCGGCGGGATAACACCCAGGCAAGCGTTACAGTATTATGTTACTGATTCAGGGGTACAGCGTTACACTTTTTCAAGCTCGCCATTCCTGAAAATTGCTAAATTAACTTGGAAAAGCTTAACAGGAAAGGCTCACAGAGCTATCTGCTAATTTTTTTATGCAACGTTGGGGTATATTTTAACAATGAACATGCTGACGGGACAAGCCGCATTGTTCAAAGTTATCTTCAGTATTTTTAGGAAAACAGAACCCTACAATATGTCTATTTAAGCTCGCTTTTCGGGGAGCGGTGTTGGGCACAACATCTTGTTCCCTTTCTTTATTCTGTCGATGGAGGATTATACATAAATCCTGAAAGTCGTATAAAGCGTACACTATTCGGGGCGTACCCCCAGATACTTCAAAAACAGCCTATTTCTGGCGACTGATTCGGTGGACCATCGATAATTTCCCATGGCAGGTGTTCTTGAATTTCTCTGTTGCTTCCAATAATGTACTGTGAAGCTTTAATCTCGTTGGCTAATTCAATAACATCGTTGTACCCAGGAATGAAATCTCCTTTTCTCCCCCAATTCTGTAGGCTGACAAGGTCATTTCTAAAAGATGCTTGATCGCATTCAAAACACTTTGTTTTATGTGGAAAAGTGCCATTTAAGTTTTCACGCAGTCTGAAATTTATAAACTCGTCGGTATCGGTAAACCCTGCATGGTATTCATTAAACCTACAGTTGATGCAATCCTCACCATCTAAGATCGGAAAAAAAACCCCTTCAAGGGCAATGCAATCAATACCTATATCCCAAGGGATTGGCTCCCCCTTTTTCGGGAATCTTTTTTCAGACTCAAGAGAGATTAAGGTGTAATCTTCGTTTGGATCCAATTGGGCTAGAATTGTGGCTTTGTCAAATATAGCCCCAACGGGGTATCCGTCCAATGGTTCTACAGGCGACGATTGTCTTATTTTTACAATATTTGAATGCGGTTTTTCGTTAAATTTTTGAATCAACACATAGAGCTTCTTTAAATTTGAAGGTTGCTTGAAATTGAGATTTGCATATTCAATAAATAATTCTGTCAACGGTTGTTTCCTGTAATAATTGCCTGATTAAAAACTCCCCGGGAAAACGGTTCAGGAAGACCGTTTTCCAAAACCGATGATCAGCCGGTTTCTATCCCGGGGAAAGGGTTAAATATCTTTTGATTCAGATTCACAAAGTAAATTCATGATCAGTTTTATTATCGTGTCTTTCTGATTTGGAGCAGATTCGGCCACCAGCAATGTCAAAGCAGCCAGGCCAGTATCATTGATCACCGGCAGCCCTGTACTATTTAGCAACCGGCCATTTCGGTGTAGGAAGTCCACAAATAAAAAAGCCCCGCTTCGTTTGTTTCCGTCAATGAATAGATGATTCTTAACCACGAAATAAAGCAGATGGGCGGCCTTACTTTCAATGGTGGGATAGGCTGGCTCTCCAAATACGGTTTGATCCAGATTGCCAAATATTCCGGCAAGGCTGTCAGCCCTGGAAGATTTGGCAAAAAAATTGGTTGCCTCTCCCCGGGCGATCAA
>NZ_CAXXEE010000004.1:0-9994 GCF_963665805.2 Labilibaculum manganireducens
CCTGACTTATGACAACAACGGCAACCTGACACAGACTACAAGAGACGGAGAGACGACTTCTTATCAATGGGACTGCTTCGACAGGTTAATAAAAGTAACTCTACCACCCCAAAACGGCGGATCAAACGGTGAAACGGTTGATTTCAACTACGATGAGGACGGGATGCTGATAAAAATGGATTCCGAGGGAACAGAACAAAAATTCACCCAAAAAGGCAAATTCACCACAAGAGAGTTGGTAAAAAATAGCCAGGGAAACTGGGAAACCACAGCAACCCACATCATTTTTGGTGAAATGCTTTCATCATACATTAGTCCTACATCGAACAAGAAAGCCAATTCTTCAGATGTAATTTTCTATCATACCGATCATATCGGTTCAGTCCGGCTTATCACAGACAGCAGCGGAAATATCGTTTCATCATCCTTTACCGACAGCTACGGCAACCCACTACCCATGGAAAACTCGTCCAATGGCAAATCCGCCAAAATGTTGTCAGAGTTTAATTTTGCTGGAGCTAATAGAGTAAGGTATGTAAAAAAAGTAAAATTGCATAATATAAGAACTGCATGGAATAATAATATCGACAGAAGACATATATCAAGTAATTTGTCACAAGTATCAGCTTCTTATAAATATCAAAATCTTTATCTGTTGATAATTCCTCCTATCCCTGATCTTGACGATTTTATAAATCCAGGTTGGTATCCTCCACCTTCACCAACCCCATCAAAGAAGGCAAAATCTGCTACTCTCACAATCGAAGCTGTAAAACACGAATTCCCATCACTTGTAGATTTTCCTTATATTGGCTCAAAAGAAATATTGCTTAAAAAAATAAATCAAAGAGATCAATTTTACAAAACATTATTTAGATATTCTAATGTCTACTGGAATACTCATGGAACTGAAATAGATATAACACATTCCAATATTGGAACCAAGTCGACAACGTGGTGGTATTCTAATGAATTAAATAACAGAATTTTAGAATATGGGAAAGACAAAACTCCAAGAGCACAGGTTGTTTTTGCTCTTGGTTGTTTATTAGCAGGCGCAGCTTTTCACAGGCTAGATTCAGAGAAAGGAAGTAATAAAGATGAACACATTAATCCATCAATGGCTGAAGGTGTTTTAGCCGGTACTGGTGTAAATCCCTTTTATCAATCAAGTGGATTTAGAGAGAACAAGAGAGTTTTTATTGGATTTCAGAATTCAGATGCTAATTTTCATCGTAATATAATAGCAAAATTTGCAAATAGAATAAGTGGTAGCGCTAATAATGATTGGTTAGAATCTATTGAATATGCAATATTCACTTATTACCGCGATATTACAAAAAAAGATTTCAAACATCTAAAAATAAGTAAAAAAAACCAATTAACGAGATATTCTAAAAAATTAAAAAAGGCAAACAATATGCCCATACTTATGTGGAAAAATCACCGGGGATGTTTTTATCCAATAGTTGTGTTTGGAGCAAATAAAATTTCATTTAATACAGATGCGGATACAATCATTCCTCCTTCTCCCCCTTCACCTATTTCATAACTATAATTATCTAAACCGAATATGAGCGAAAAGGTGTGTTTAAAATGAACAACTTAATGAAAACAAGAATTCTGAAAATTGTTATATTGCTTGTTTTGATAATCCTGATTTTTATACAGCTCAAAGATGTTTTGATTATGAATTATTTAAACTGGATTTACCAATATTTAAAGAACCCAGACATTATAAAATCCCAGGTCAATTCAATGAGATGTATTTTTGAGGGACCGGTTGTAAGAGCCTTAGGAAATAATCAAAAAAGTGAACTATCAATGTTTGTAATTAGCCTTATGGATCCTCCACCTTTAAAATCTCTTCGCCGTGCACTAAAAAACAGAAATGCAACTATGAAAAAAAACGCAGCCGCGCTCCTTGGATATCATAAAGATAAAAAATCTACCGACATGTTATTAAATTTAGCTATAAATGACGAAAATATATCTGTGAGATGTAAAGTAATTGAAGCAATAGGCAAAATAGGAGATGAAAGAGCAGTTTTAATTATTTCCGATTTAAGAACTAATGACGATCCTCTAATCAGGATTTCAGTAGCGAAAGCATTGGGTGAGGCGAAAAGTGTTTACGCTATCAAGCCTCTTAAAGACTTACTCCAAGACAGTAACATCGAAGTCAGAAGATATGCGGTTTTTGGTTTGGGTGAAATACATAGCCCTGAAACAATAAACGGGATTATAAGGGCTTTAAATGATGAAAACATGTCTGTCAGAATACAAGCTATTAGAACATTGGCATTTAGACGACACGAAAAAGCTGTCACTCCTTTGCTAATACTTTTAAATGATCCAAATAAAAATGTGAGAATCAAAACAATATATTCACTTTTAGAATATAAAGATGAAAGAGTAACTGATAAATTGATCAATTTGCTGGAAACAAGCAATGATTATGATATAATCTATCCTACAGTTAGTGCATTAGGCTATATTGGTGATAAAAAAGCACTTAAGCCTTTAATTGAAAAATTGTCTAAATGTGACAATGATATTCTTAAAAGAAGTATCAAAAATAGTATTAATAAAATAAAAAGAAATAATCAGTAATGCTCCAATTTTATTCATACATCAAACACTTCTTTGACGAACCAATCTTAATTTATCCCCAATAAAAATTATTGACTCGTTTTTTTGTTCCAATAATGGACTACTGATTAAAAAAGGTACAATGTCAGTTTTTGTCAAACTGTCTGACAGTGACAAACAAGTGTCAATATAAAAAGGATAGAGATAGAAAGAATTAGAGAAAATATAGTGACATCATGTCAGACAGTCAAAATCACCTCCGACAGATGTCAGACAATTTCTGACAAAAGACAGAAACATAGTTATTCAGGAACTTTTTGACACTTTTGTCAATTGTTAATTGCATCTTCACTTACAAAAAGCACCTTAATCGCTGATATCTATTTTCATGAAGTCAAAAAATTAATAAATAATCTATTTATCGTTGCAGGGAACTTTTATATTGTCAAAGAAAATCTAAATGAGGTGATGACAAATGTCAGACAGCTTGACAATATCAGAAGCTGCAGAAATTATCGGAAAAAGCGAACGAACAATATACCGTTATGTCAGACAGGGAAAAATCCATTCTGACAAATTAATTGACAATGGCAAAGAAGTTGTCAAGATACCAAAACCTGAAATAGAAAGGTTTTTAGGTAAATCTATTGACAACATGTCCGACAGCCGATTAGACCAGTTGTCAGATGTCAGACAATTTTTGACAAATGACAATACGGTAATTCTTCCTGTTGAAGTATATGAAAAAGAGAAAAACGAGCGGGAAAAGCTACAATCAGGGCTAATAATGTATCGATGGAAGTTTGAAGAGCTGGATCGTAAGCTAAAATTACTCCCGGCTCCAGTTGAAGTTATTACACATGAATATGAAAAGGTAAAAATAGACCTCCAGAACAAGGAAGCATCACTTCAGTCAACAACTGATCAACTAAGCCAGGTAACAAAGCATCTTGAAGAGTTAAAAAACAAACAGCAGTCCCTTGAAAAATCCCTCCAGACGCAACAGAAGGCTCATAATGATGTTTTATCGGAAAAAGAAGTGTTATCCTCCAAAATTGAGCAAATAAAGGCTTTAAAAGGCGAATTACAGAACCAAAAAGATCAACTGGAAACAGAGATAGAGTCTATTCGGCAGGAAGCTGAGTTATCCAGGCAACAAGCAGAGGAATTCAAAAACCAGGTTTCAACTTTACAGCAAGAAAAAGAAGAGTTGACAACCAAAGAGGAACAGATAAAGGAAAAGGCGTCACAACTCGAAAAAGAGAAAAAGACTCTGGAGGAAAGTCTGAAGGCAAATGAAGAAGCCAAACGGAAATTACAGGAGGAACTTGAAGCGGAAAAAAGCCGATCCTGGTGGAAAAAACTATTTAATATAAGGTAGAATAAGAAGACAATTGAATTCTAAATTCAGGATATTGACTACTAAAGTTGGTGAATGCTATGGAAAATATCGAAGAGAAAAGAATATTGACAAGGCTGGAAGTTCAGCTTAAACAGGTAAATCAAAACGATTCAGAAAAACATATCCCTGTTGACATAAATAATGACACAGCAAAATTAAAAGGCTTATATTATGATATTTTTGGCGATGTGATAGAAAATTATGAGAAAACGAAACCGGATTCTCTTGTTAAAAATGCATTAAATATTTTTAAAGAAGCTGCTTATCATTTAAAAGCATACATAGAAAATCCCAATGAAAAGGAAATAACCTGGAATAATCCTACTGTAATGCTTCAATACAATATTGATTATACATACTCCAAAGAGAGTAAAAGTAGCTTTTTTACTCACTTCGGTGCAGATAAGGAAAGAAATTATTCCGAGAAAATAGCCGAAAGATTAATCGGCAATCTTGGAGAAATAGAAAAAATATACACTTTAAAGCGTTTATCTAACGATCTGGCATTTCTCATGGTGAAAGAAGACGTCGGGAATTTATTATTACCTTTGGAAATTTCAGAAAAATTCCAGAATCAATCGATTGACACCCAGGAAAAGACTATTCAGGAATTACTCGATATAAAAATATTCACAATAAATATCAACGGGACCAAACCCGGTAAATCAGTTGATAATAAGGATCAACCCACTGGAAGAATATCCTTCCAGGTTCAACCGCTAATTATAGAAAAAAAATCCGCATATTATCCTATTTTTGTAAAACTCGAAATAGATCAAACTAATACCAAAAAATGGAATAACGAAGAAAAACAGAGATTTTGGAACGAAATTTTCAAATATTTTGATCAAATAAATCCTGAAGAAAAACTCCCGGTAAAATGGGTAGAAAATGTTTTCCAGGACAAAACCATATTAAAGTCGGACTGCCCTAAATTGATACCCAACTATATCGTTTCTTCTGGAGATCAGCTTTATTTTAACTTTAGAAACTCTATAGCTACAAGAAGTTTTAAACCTCCCCAAAAAGAGGAAAAATGGCATAAGGCGATTTTGGACTCAAAAAATAAGAGATTAAGAGCAATAGCTGAATTAATCCCGGTTGGCTGGCAAGATAAGCAATATATTCCAGAAAAGCAGTTGGAAGAATTGCAAAAACGAATGGCAGAAAACAGAGAAAAGATGGATGACTTAACCGCAGACGTCCTCGATGCGATTACCTATGTATGGTTACAGGAAGCAAGGAACAAAAAGAAGTCTGTATTCATTACTGCTGACGATATATTAAAGTTGAGAGGAATTAAACCACAGAAAAGTGGAAGCGGAAGAAGGGGAGGGTATCAAAAAAAACAACGTGATGAAATCGCGTGCAATATGAATATTTTAGATAATACCTGGATTACGGTCCTTGAAAGAGAGGTTTTCGAAGAAGAAGAAACCAAAAAAGGTTACAAAAGGAACAGAAGGAAAAAAAAGCGGGGCTTGCAAAGCCGTGCTATTCTTATATCAGAAAGAATAGGACAATTAACAATAGATGGTAATATTGAAGCTGACGGCTGGGAGGTTGAATTAGGAAACGTCCTCAAAGCCTTTTTATCCGGACAGGGAAGGCAAATAGCATTATTGTCAATTAAGGCATTGCAATATGATCCATATCGACAGGATTGGGAAAAACGTTTGTGTCGTTATCTTTCCTGGCAATGGAAAATAAAAAGAAGTCAAGAAAACTGCAGACAGCCTTATAAGGTCAGCACCCTTCTTAACGAAACAAAAAAGGAAGTTAATACAAGAAATCCCGGTCGAATAAAGGATCGTTTCGAAAATGCTCTTGACACGCTTCAAAGAGACAACATTATATCAAATTGGTATTATGACCCCCAAATGTTTGATGAAAATATAATAGGCAAAAGAGGCTGGTGGAAAAAATGGCTGGAATGGCTTATATACATTGAGCCACCCAAAGAAATAATTGAAAAATACCAAAAAATACATACTCCTCAAAAGAGAAATTTTTTGCCCTCTCCAACGAAGTCTTCGAAAGTAAAAAGCAAGAAAGCAAATGAAACTGATGTCTTAGATATTCGTAGGATAAGAAAGGAACAAGATCTTACACTTGAGATGGTTTCTGAAGAATTAGGAATCTCAGTAACTTATTTATCCTTAATTGAAAACGGCAAACGAAAGCCTGGAAAAAAAGTATTGAAAAGGATAGAACAATGGAAGGAGCAAAAGTGCCCAATAGAAAATTAAACATTAGAAACGCACCAATACTCAATAAAATTTTACATTTTTTTACTCCAATGTAAATTTTCATTTTTCAATTTTACAAAAAAATACGTGAAAAATATTATAGCAAACAAGACTAAATATTGATACCACTGGTTTTACAAAAGAATCGTTTTGTAAAAATTGTCTATTCTATCCTGTGAGCATGTCTATTCTATCCTGTGAGCATGTCTATTCTATCCTGTGAGCAAGCATTTTTTTAACTCAGATATCATGCGGGGTTCAGCATTTTTTTACAACCTAATTAGTTTAACTAGTATAAAACACACTCCCACACGCTTAAAAGCGGTGGGGTGTGATATAATGCTTCCAACATAAAATTTTGTTGAAGGGGATCAAGAGCATTGCCAAAAAAATTTTTACTCGCAAATGAATTTGTAGATACAGAACTTGAAAGTTCGCTCATAGCCACGATAAAGAAAAAACCGGATATTTATTGGGAAATAATTGACATACTTCCTTCTGAAGCCTGGGAAGCGGAAAGAGATAAATTTGAAATTATTGCAGAAGCAATAGAGCAGAATAAGCCGATACCAGCTTTGGGAGTAACGAAAAGCCCTGTTTCTGATCCAGTTGTTGTAGCCCGTGAACTGGCTGATCTTTATCAGAAAAGATTGCTTGCAGATCTAGCTCAAGATTTTTTGGGAGATCTAAGGGGAAATGAAAAGCATGCCACATCCCTTATAACGGATCTCGAGGATCAGTTATCCAGTGTCCAGCAAGCGGTAAAGGAATTAAAAGCTAGTCGTATTATATCTATGTCCGATTTGTTTGGCGAGGTTGTTGAAGAAACATATATCAGACATGAATTAGTCAAGGAAAAAGGATCGGTGGTGGTGGGACTGCCAACCGGGATAAATAAACTTGATAAGCTTTTAGGCGGCTTACAAACGGGAATTCATTTACTGGCGGCAGAGCCTGGACAGGGAAAAACTACTTTAACTATGCAAATTGCCGCATATATAGCAAAACTTGGGGTTCCTGTTTTATTTGTGTCGTTTGAAGAATCATTAAAAAAACTTGCATTAAAGGCTCTTTGCCACATTGCCGGCTTGGAGTCGAAGAAATTTGCTGATGGATATGGAGACCCGGAAGTATTAAAAGAAGCCGCTTTAAGATTTGGCAGGGATCTTTCCAGAATTTATCTTGTTGAAGGAACTTCCAGGTTAACAGTTCCTCACTTAAAAGCAAAGGCTTTACAGGTTATGACGCGGAGAAAAAATCAAAAATGCTTGATTATTGTTGACTATTTACAACGTTGGGCGTCCGTAAGGAGAGAATTTAGCGATTTCAGGCATGTGGTTAGCGGGCTTGTATCGGAATTAAGGGAATTGGCATTGAGGCTGGATAATCCGGTAATGGTAATAAGTTCTCAAAATAGACCGGGACAGGGAGGTTCTAGTCTTACGAGTTTGAAGGAATCCGGCGATTTGGAATATTCAGCAGATACGGCGTTATTCCTTGTGAAAGCAAAAAACAGGAATTCAGATTTACCTGCAAGGGCGATTAACCTGGCATTGGAGAAAAACCGTTACGGAGATAAGGGTCTTATTGAATTAATATTTAGACCTGATCTTGGAACCTTCAGAGAGTTGGTATAATTTTGAATATTCTACAGACACAATTGTCCAATAAAGATCTTGAAGCCTATCGTAGCCAGGGTAGGGGAGTAAGAGCAGGGAAATATTTAAGATATTACTGCCCTATTCATGGCAGCGATAAGCAACGAAGCCTTCAATTGAATCCAGATAATGGACACTTCCGTTGTTATGCCTGTGGAGCCTGGGGGTATCTGGATGAATTTAAGGATGAATGGATTAAGAAACAGAAAGACAAAAAAAATTGGGGTTTTCCTTTTAGAACCAGGAAAATTTTTACTTCGATAAATACAATTCCAAAGAAAGTTAAAAAAGAAACAATTAAGTCTGAATATACTAAGGCGCTCAAAGATTTTCAGGAATTTCTTCCTGGTAGTTGGGGTGAAGAATATTTAAGGAGACGGAAGATTCCTTTGAAAGTTGCCTATAACTTTGGGGTTGGATATTCTCCATCTGGTAAATGGCTCCATAAAGGCCGAGATTGGAAGTTTGGAAGATTAGTATTTCCTCATACGGATCTATCCGGTGAAATCATTAATCTTTATGGCAGAGCGGTTGGCAGTGATAAAAAAGTTCCCAAGGGAATCCGACACGATCATTTACCAGGTGCAAAAGGAGTTTTTAACTCATCTGCCCTGGAAGAAGATTCTGTTTTTATATGTGAAGGCGTGTTCGATGCTCTTTCTATGATTTCGGCAGGTCATAAGAATACCTGTGCAATATTTGGAATAAACGGTTTATGTTGGGAATGGGTGAAGTCAAATCGTATGGTTTTTTGCCTGGACAATGATTCTGCCGGTTCTAAAACTATGAATCAGCTATGTTGGGAAGGCAGTATAAGGGGTAAGGACATATATTTTTTGCCTGAGAAAACTTATAGGGGATATAAGGATTTAAATGAGTTGTGGGTTGCAGAGGGAGAAATTAATATTGGGGATTGGGATTAAAATTTGTTAATTCGGCAGCAAAATTTGAAATCTGAAAAATGAGGGAAGAAAATAGAAGAGGCTATGGTGCCAAAACATTTTTTGGTTCTGTGAGAGTTTATGAGAAAATATCATAAGGAGAACTGGTAGAAAAGATAAAAATAAAGCAGATTCCAATATTCAGAATGTTTTTTTGTTTAGGGAGACTATCGATCAAATTTCGATGCTCTCTTTTTATAGTACTGGTCATTAGCTAATTTTTAACGCCTTGCGGCATCAGAGGTTAGATCAGAGTCACTTAGATTATTACTTATTATCCCTTTTTACTAGTGCTCAACGCCTTACGGCATCAGAGGTTAGATCAGAATAGATAATACACTTCAAGTCAAGGAGCGGTTGGGTGCTCAACGCCTTACGGCATCAGAGGTTAGATCAGGAAACAGCAGAATCCTCGTAATGGGACTCAAACGAGTGCTCAACGCCTTACGGCATCAGAGGTTAGATCAGGTTTGCCTTTTGCAGGTTTGCCTTTTGCAGGTCTGCCGTGCTCAACGCCTTACGGCATCAGAGGTTAGATCAGTTGACCGATTCCAACTTTCTCTTATTCCTGTTATGTGCTCAACGCCTTACGGCATCAGAGGTTAGATCAGCCGTTGCACTCCTCGCATTTCACCCATGATCTATTAGTGCTCAACGCCTTACGGCATCAGAGGTTAGATCAGCTTTGCCCTTTCAATCAGGTCTTTTGCCGATTGCTGTGCTCAACGCCTTACGGCATCAGAGGTTAGATCAGATCGATAATTCTCACAAGTTCGTGTCCGAAGCTTCGTGCTCAACGCCTTACGGCATCAGAGGTTAGATCAGTGTTTCTTGTTCTTTTTCTTTATCGTATATTCTTAGGTGCTCAACGCCTTACGGCATCAGAGGTTAGATCAGTCCGGAAAAACTTCACATCGATCCACCAGGTGAGGAAGTGCTCAACGCCTTACGGCATCAGAGGTTAGATCAGCCTGTTTGTATAGGGTCACTATTTTTACCGGAATGTTGTGCTCAACGCCTTACGGCATCAGAGGTTAGATCAGGCACATTTTGGGGTCCCTGTTGCCGGCGCAAAATAAAGTGCTCAACGCCTTACGGCATCAGAGGTTAGATCAGTAGGGAACCTCCACTGCCAATTCCTCCTCCTCCGGT